>NZ_SJUY01000020.1:0-4298 GCF_004337175.1 Exiguobacterium sp. SH1S21
GAGTACACGAAACAGCACGTCGATCTGTTGAATCAGGAGATTGAGAGCAAAACGGCTGCACTTGAAAAAATCCAGGAGATTGAGAGCGTCGAGTATCAGCAGAAGCGGACTTGGTACGGAAAAAAAACGGATCAAGTGGTGGTCGATCAAGAAGATTTTGTGCAATTGAAGCAGTTAGCAGAGGATCATGCCAAGTTAAAAATCGAAGTGGCTAGTGCCCAACGGGATAACCAGGTTCTTGAAAGAAAATATAACGAGTTGCAGAAGGAAAAGAATCGTTATGCGGATCAAAATCATAAAATAGGATTGGAACTTCATCGTCATAAAACAGATATTGAGCGGGTTATAGCTGAAAAAATGAGTATTGAACGAGAAAAAGACTCTTCGAAAATTCAAGTATTGGAGAAGGAAAATCGTTTCCTCTCTAAGGAACTTGAAGTTACTAAGCATCATGTAGCTTGGTTGGAAGGTGAGGTTTGGGACAAAGAGAAAGAGATTAGGGAGTTAAAAGAACGGATTTTAGCTTTGAAAGAAACAATGAAAAAGATGAAAGACCTAGTACAGGAAACTACAAGAAAGTTGGTTTTAGAAGCAGTAGGATATGCAAGAAAGTCTGTATATCAAGCAACTCGAGAATGGTTGCGTGATAATGCACGAGATAAAGTTGTTCCTTTTTTGGATGATAAGAAGCAAATCGAGAAGCGAGCAAACGGAATCTACGCTGATTTTGTAGAGGAAGCAGATCGTAAAGGTAAATCTAAAGACAAGGATAATGAATTGGAAAGATAAATCAAAAATGAGGGGCGTAGCCCCCCGCTTTTTAATTTGCAAGATAAATTAAGAAACCTAATACAAACTGACCAACTGTAAAAAAAAAGTTGCCAGTAAGCAATCTTAATAAGAATTTGATTTTCATCCATTCTTTTCAATGTTCCAACCCCCTTTAATTTTAATATCAAAAAAGTACCTATAATCCTTTTATGCATTTTGGAGTTCAAAAATTACGTCCGTATATATAGGCGACTAAAGAGCGTTTTACCAATGTTTTTTTGAAAAAAATAAGAAAGTGTTGAAAGTATTTCAAAAAAAGAGACCCTCAGCATTAAGCAAAAGGGTCTTTTTTGAACGTTTTTTATTAATTTTCTGCCACGTCATGTGACTTTTTTTTGTTTCATAACCCATCTCAAATCGCATGAAACGGTCAATATTGGCATATTGTTGCCAGTGGGTGCTTGATTGTTGCCATGCCCCCCCTTTTATTCCTAAACCTAGTCCAAGTATAATTAGATGGAGCAGTCAGAATGCATCTTCCTGTGGAAAGGAGGATGGTAACTTGCAAATCATTTTCGAGATGACAATTGATCCGATGGCGTTGATAGTATTTTGGACTTTCTTGACCAAAGGAACAATTCCTTCGGAAACAAAAAAACCCTGACGAATAAGTCAGAGTTAGACAATTTTTAAGAGCATTCTGATAACCAAGGCTTAAACGCTGCAACGTTTGAGCCTTTGCTCTTGTTAAGAAATATAACTAATAGTTATCCATATCTTAATTTCATCCTATCATGGTCAGACAATGTCGGACAAGGTCCGATAAGTACCTGAGATGACCCATGATCACCCCTGATAACTCTAAATAACCCTCTATAAGGGGGTTACTAATAAGGCAAACAAAAAGAGCCCCTTGCTCAGGTGGCTCTTTTTGTTATTGCCCTAATAGTGTGAGTGCCAACTGGGCTGCCGAGAAAAATAGCTGATAGTAAGCTATTTTGATAAGTATCTGGTTATCATTTAATCCATTTACCATGTGATTAACCTCCTTTTTGAGTTTTTATGGCGTCCTCATTTTCGGCTCCACTCTTAATAACCGTTCAATAGGTCATTTTTGCGGGTTTTTCCGAAAATAAATAAGGACGAAATTTTTTCTTCAAAATGTCCTCCGGTCGCGCAGCGACAAATGTATAGACACGAAGAAGTCAAAAAAAGATGGCGCGTAGCGCCGGCTACCTCTTTTATGATTAGAATTTTGTGGATCAGTGTGACTGGTCCCCTAATGTATTGTTCATTCGAGAAGTCGTTAAAAATTGAAACAACAAAAGGAGCACCTGATTTCAGGTGCTCCTTTTGTTGTTAAAGTGCCTTGCAATCGCACTTTAACGTTTATTCTGTTTTTTCGTCTTCCTCGGTACTATCGTCATAGTAATTTAAGAGAAGACTCTTTTTGTGCTCTGATCCCTTTAACATTACGTTTGGAGAGATTTGATAAACACTTCGTTTGATTTGTTTTACAAATCCGTTTTCTTGAAGCTTTTTCATGATTCTAGAGACGGTATCAAGAGATACACCGCAAGCTGTGGCGATGTCTCTTTGGCTTCCGATAAAGGTGTTATTTGCTTGTTCAGTATTTTCTAATATGTAAACAAAAACATCAACTTGTTTACTGTCGAGAACTCCTAGAACTTGCAAAAAATCCATCAGATAGATCTTCCAAAATTGCTTTTGACCGTATGCTCTTTTAGTAATTTGTTCTGCATGGATCTTTTCACCAGTCTCCGCATCAATATAAATCTTTTGCTTAGTTCCTAGTAAAGTTTGGGTATCTGAATGGTATTCAAGGTTTTTATCGAACTTTTTCTTTTCATCACTCAATTTCTTCCACCTCCTTCTAAAATCAATATATATGTCACAAATAACTCTGTCAATATGTTCTGATTGAATCAGTTGTATTGTAACGATATTTCGGTACAAATGTAACGATTCATCAGTACAAACAAAAACGTAAAAACCATTGATATATAAGGGTTTTTACTACTTTTTTATAAAAAACACTCTCTTCTATAATCAAGGGCGCTTTTTAAAGGGCAAGGGACGGGTCGTATTTTCTTACGAAAATCTCCACCCTTTCACCCTTGCCCTTCAAAATTCCGGTCAGTTGGTGATTGGCACCGAGCCAAGCAACCAAACGATGGTATTAAGGTGACGGCTCGGAATGAATATTGTACTGACCGGAATCGCTCGTTGGGTCGTTCAAGTACGACTGATATTGCAGCAGTCGTGATCGACAAGACCTGTGGGGGTCAACCCCCACATGCCCCCGCCCGATACCAGCCCCCAAACGATGGAAGGGCCGAGTTCAAGGGCGGAAGTACATTAGAAGCCCTCAGACCGATTCTGAGGGCTTGGACGGCGTGGAGCCGTCCTTTATTGAGCGGAGAAGGGGGAAACCCCTCAGAAGCGAAATATGGGCGTCTGAGGTGGGTCAACGGTAGCGGAACGAGCTTGCGAGTGAGCATAAGGAGTTGACGCACTACACGATCCACCCTCTTTTGTGTTTTGCCGTTCCCACGGCGAAACCTGCCTCCCGGCGAGGGAGCCCCTCGGGATCGAGGGGTTGGGGAGTCGATTTCTTGACTTTGTGATGCAGCGCATCACCCGTCGTTAGACGGCACGTCTTTGCCCTCGGAGAGCGCACCTTTACGAAGTAAAGTATAGTGCGCTATACTATATCAAAAATCCGACCGAAAAAGGAGCACCCCACCCCATGTCAAAACTCGTCTGCCAAATGAAAAAAGTGAAGAAAAATGACGTCCGTGGTTATCAGATCCATAACCTCCGAGAATCTGAGAGTAAGACCAACCCAGACATCGACAAGTCACTGGAACATCTTAATCGTGATTTCGTGAACCCCGAGCCGATCAACTTCATGAAAAAATGGAAACAGACGTATGAAAGCCAAAATGTCAGTGGTCGCGCTTTGAGAAAGGATGCGGTTTTCTACAACGAATTCATCATTGGATCGGACAAACAATTCTTCGACAAACTGGATCAGGGCGAGAAAGACCGATTCTTCAAGGTCGCTACGGACTTCTTCAAGGAGCGGTATGGGGAACAAAACGTACTCTATTCGATTGCGCACTACGATGAGACGAGGGGCGCTGGCGCTCATGCTCACGTCGCTATCGTGCCAATGAGAGAAGGGAAACTGCAGAGTAAGAACGTCTTCAACCGAAATGAACTAAGGTATTTGCAGGATGAACTGCCAAAAGTCCTGCAGCGTGAAGGATTTGAGATCGAGCGTGGCCAAGAAGGGTCGAAAGCGAAGCATATTGAGACGGCCACGTACAAGATGCTCAAGTCCCAAGAAGCTGAGAATGTGGCGAAACAGGACTTTGAGTACACGAAACAGCACGTCGATCTGTTGAATCAGGAGATTGAGAGCAAAACGGCTGCACTTGAAAAAATCCAGGAGATTGAGAGCGTCGAGTATCAGCAGAAGCGGACTTGGTACGGAAAAAAAA
>NZ_SJUY01000021.1:0-2999 GCF_004337175.1 Exiguobacterium sp. SH1S21
TTTCTAGATCAAAGCCTCGACCGATTAGTATCATTCAGCTCCACACGTCGCCGTGCTTCCACCCATGACCTATCTACCTCATCGTCTCTGAGGGGTCTTTCTTGATTGCTCAAAGGGAAATCTCATCTCGGAGGGGGCTTCATGCTTAGATGCTTTCAGCACTTATCCCGTCCGCACGTAGCTACCCAGCGATGCTCCTGGCGGAACAACTGGTACACCAGCGGTGCGTCCATCCCGGTCCTCTCGTACTAAGGACAGCTCTCCTCAAATTTCCTGCGCCCACGACGGATAGGGACCGAACTGTCTCACGACGTTCTGAACCCAGCTCGCGTACCGCTTTAATGGGCGAACAGCCCAACCCTTGGGACCTACTCCAGCCCCAGGATGCGATGAGCCGACATCGAGGTGCCAAACCTCCCCGTCGATGTGGACTCTTGGGGGAGATCAGCCTGTTATCCCCAGGGTAGCTTTTATCCGTTGAGCGATGGCCCTTCCATGCGGAACCACCGGATCACTAAGCCCGACTTTCGTCCCTGCTCGACTTGTAGGTCTCGCAGTCAAGCTCCCTTCTGCCTTTGCACTCTACGAATGATTTCCAACCATTCTGAGGGAACCTTTGGGCGCCTCCGTTACTGTTTAGGAGGCGACCGCCCCAGTCAAACTACCCGCCTGACACGGTCCTCCAGCCGGATCACGGCTGCGAGTTAGAGACTCTATACGCAAAGGGTGGTATCCCAAGGATGTCTCCACCGAAGCTGGCGCTCCGGCTTCACAAACTCCCACCTATCCTGTACATCGCGTACAAAGCCTCAATATCAGGCTGTAGTAAAGCTCCATGGGGTCTTTCCGTCCTGTCGCGGGTAACCTGCATCTTCACAGGTACTATGATTTCACCGGGTCTCTCGTTGAGACAGTGCCCAAATCGTTACGCCTTTCGTGCGGGTCGGAACTTACCCGACAAGGAATTTCGCTACCTTAGGACCGTTATAGTTACGGCCGCCGTTTACTGGGGCTTCGGTTCAGTGCTTCTCTTGCGATGACACATCCCCTTAACCTTCCAGCACCGGGCAGGCGTCAGCCCCTATACTTCATCTTGCGATTTAGCAGAGACCTGTGTTTTTGCTAAACAGTCGTTTGGGCCTATTCACTGCGGCTTATGTTGCCATAAGCGTCCCTTCTCCCGAAGTTACGGGACCATTTTGCCGAGTTCCTTAACGAGAGTTATCCCGCGCGTCTTAGAATTCTCATCTCGCCTACCTGTGTCGGTTTACGGTACTGGCGCCGACCTCCTTACTAGAGGCTTTTCTTGGCAGCGTGAAATCCGGTACTTCGCCCTACGGGCTCCACATCACAGCTCAACCTTGTATGCCGGGCGGATTTGCCAACCCGACGGCCTCGCTGCTTGTCCGTGCACTTCCAGTCGCACGGTTACCTTATCCTTCTGCGTCCCCCCATCGTTCAAACGGTGGTACGGCGGTACAGGAATATCAACCTGTTGTCCATCGCCTACGCCTTTCGGCCTCGGCTTAGGTCCAGACTAACCCTGAGCGGACGAGCCTTCCTCAGGAAACCTTGGGCTTTCGACGGAGGGGATTCTCACCCCTCTTTTCGCTACTCACACCGGCATTCTCACTTCCAAGCGCTCCACGGCTCCTCACGATACCGCTTCACTGCTGCTTGGAACGCTCCCCTACCATTCCTTACGGAATCCATAGCTTCGGTGGTATGTTTAGCCCCGTTAAATTTTCGGCGCGGCGTCACTCGACTAGTGAGCTATTACGCACTCTTTGAATGGTGGCTGCTTCTAAGCCAACATCCTAGTTGTCTGTGCAACGCCACATCCTTTTCCACTTAACATACACTTTGGGACCTTAGCTGATGGTCTGGGCTGTTTCCCTTTCGACTACGGATCTTATCACTCGCAGTCTGACTCCCGAGTACAAGTTGCCGGCATTCGGAGTTTGACTGAATTCGGTAACCCTGTGGGGGCCCCTAGTCCAATCAGTGCTCTACCTCCGGAACTCTTCACCTCGAGGCTAGCCCTAAAGCTATTTCGGGGAGAACCAGCTATCTCCAGGTTCGATTGGCATTTCACCGCTACCCACACCTCATCCCCGCACTTTTCAACGTGCGTGGGTTCGGACCTCCAGTCAGTGTTACCTGACCTTCATCCTGGACATGGGTAGATCACCTGGTTTCGGGTCTACGACGACGGACTGATGCGCCCTATTCAGACTCGCTTTCGCTGCGGCTCCGCCTCATCAGCTTAACCTTGCCCGCCATCGTAACTCGCCGGTTCATTCTACAAAAGGCACGCCATCACCCGTTAACGGGCTCTGACTACTTGTAGGCATACGGTTTCAGGATCTATTTCACTCCCCTTCCGGGGTGCTTTTCACCTTTCCCTCACGGTACTGGTTCACTATCGGTCACTAGGAAGTATTTAGCCTTGGGAGATGGTCCTCCCGGATTCCGACGGGGTTTCACGTGTCCCGCCGTACTCAGGATCCACTCTGGAGGGGATAAGATTTCGGCTACAGGGCCGTCACCTTCTCTGGCCGACCTTTCCAGGTCGTTCACCTATCCTATCCCTTTGTAACTCCGTATAGAGTGTCCTACAACCCCAGGAAGCATGCTTCCTGGTTTGGGCTGTTCCCGTTTCGCTCGCCGCTACTCAGGGAATCGAATTTTCTTTCTCTTCCTCCGGGTACTTAGATGTTTCAGTTCCCCGGGTTTGCCTCACACCGTGCTATGTATTCACACGGGTGTCCCGCCAGTCTCCCGGCGGTGGGTTCCCCCATTCGGATACCTCTGGATCAAAGTGCACTTACCACTCCCCAGAGCATTTCGCTGTTCGTCGCGTCCTTCATCGGCTCCTAGTGCCAAGGCATCCACCGTACGCCCTTTCTACCTTGATCTAGCGTTTCTAAGACACACGGTCCGAACGGACCATGCATATTTTTCTTGGTTTGATGTCTTGATGAATCTTCAGTTTTCAA
>NZ_SJUY01000022.1:0-1635 GCF_004337175.1 Exiguobacterium sp. SH1S21
ATTGGGGAGTGTTTTTTTATGGCGAGAAGTCGGCATTCGATTGAACAAAAACTGAGTGCACTACGTATGCTGGAAGAAGGAACATGCACCTGGAAGGAAATCGAGGAGGCTCATGACGTCTCTATGGATACCCTTCAGTTGTGGAAAGTGAAATTCGATACCGGTGGGATCGATGCGTTGAAGGAGTCGAAGACATGGAAACATTACACCAAGGAACAGAAGATCGCGGCCGTACGTGACTATCTCGATGGGTTCACCAAAATGGAGGTTCTCTCCAAATATCATATTAGTAGTTGGTCGGTTCTATATCGGTGGATCAAGAAGTATACTGGTCATAGCGAGTTAACAGATTCGAGAAAAGGGATGGATCGAGCTATGGCCAAAGGGAGAAAGACAACATTCGAGGAACGCATGGAGATCGTCAGGTATTGCCTGGACAACGGACGGAACTATCAACGGACGGCCGAGATATTCGTCGTGTCGTACCAGCAGGTCTATGGCTGGACGAAAAAATATGACGCCGACGGCGTGCACGGGCTCGAGGACCGGCGCGGACGGACAAAGCAAGAAGAGGAACTGACCAACGAGGAGAAGCTTGAACGTCGCATCCAACAGATCGAGCGGGAGAACGAGCGCCTTCGGGCCGAGAACCTGTTCCTAAAAAAGTTAGAGGAGATCGAGAGGAGAGGTTGATCAGCCAGATCCGGCTACAATTGCGTTACACGGCCATCAAGGAAATGTCGATAAGCGACACGTTCCCGGTCGTGCTCTTATGCGAGATCGCGCAGGTCTCACGGGCCGCCTATTATAAATGGTTAAAACGTACCGTCTCGGTACGCGAGGAAGAGAACTTGAGTCTACTGGAGGACATCCGTCTCCTCTACGACCAGGTGAACGGGACCTACGGGTATCGACGGATCACCATGACGGTCAATCGGAGACGACGCCAGCATGGCCTACCGGCATACAACGAGAAGCGGGTCTATCGTCTCATGCGCATCCACGAGATCCGTTCGGTCATCCGCCAGAAGCGAAAACGGTACAAAAAGTCTTCACCGCAGCATGTGGCCGAGAACCTGATGAACCGAGAATTCAGCGCGTCCCGACCGGACGAGAAATGGTGCACCGACGTCACCGAGTTCAAATATGGCGCCGGGAGGAGGGCGTATCTGAGCGCGATCATCGACCTCTATGACGGCTCGATCGTCGCCTATCGCATCGGGAAATCCAACAACAATGGGCTCGTCTTCCAGACGATGATCCCGGCGATCGCGGGGCTCCGTACAGGAGCGGGTCCGATGATCCATAGCGACCGAGGGTTTCAATATACATCGAGAGGGTTCAAACGCATGGTGGAAGACGCAAAACTGACCCACAGCATGTCCCGCGTCGGACGTTGTCTCGACAACGCCCCGATCGAGGGTTTTTGGGGTACCCTGAAAGTCGAGATGTACTACCTGCGTGAGTTCCAGGCCTATAGCGAACTCACGTCGGCCATCGAGGCCTACATATCGTTCTACAACCATGATCGTCTCCAGAAACGACTAAACGGCTTGAGCCCTGTCGAATACAGGGCTCAAGCCGCCTAGGCTGGTTTTCATTATTTACCCTGTCTACTTGACGGGGAGCAGTTCA
>NZ_SJUY01000024.1:0-1459 GCF_004337175.1 Exiguobacterium sp. SH1S21
TAATCTGTACCCAATGTAAAGGACATATGAAAAAAAACTTATGCGACTTGAAGAAGATGATTCCTGTACTGTACAGGAGTCATCTTTTTCATGTTCCATTGGTAACGATGGTGATTGTAGTAGCTAATGGTCCTACGGACCTCATTACGCAAAGAGTCGAACGTAGTGCACTCCTCTAACTCGAGGATATCCTTGAAATGTCCAAAGAATGATTCCTGGACGGCGTTATCCCAACAGTTGCCCCGTCGGGACATAGATTGGACTAACCTCATACGCTTCACTTGTTTCTGGTAGGTAGGACTCGTATAGTGCCCACCCTGGTCTGAATGGATGAATGCATCCTTCGCCAAACGAACCCTCCGGTTCTTACGTAAATGCTTCAACGTGTCCAATACGATGTCGAGATTGATGTTCTCAGAGAGATGGTGTGCCAGTACCTCATTGGTCGATCCGTCCACGATGGTCGAAAGATAGGCGCGCTTCCCTTTCCCGTAAAATATGTATGTGATATCGGTGAGGAGGACCTTGTAGGGCGTGCCCTGTTTGAATTCGCGCTTGAGGTGATTCGGCACCACTCGGTGCTCGGCCGTCGCCTTAATGAGCCGTTTGTATGGGTCCGCCTTACGGATTGGGCACACGATGTTATATTTGTGCATGATACGTCGGATGCACTTCAGGTTCATCGACACACCGAAATGACCAGACAGAACCATCTTGATCTGCCTAGCTCCCTTCTTTCGCTTCTTGAAGTGGAACGCTTTCAGAACGAGGTCGCGAAGAACAATGTCTTTCGCTTCGCGCTCCTGTCTGATCTGTATCCTCCGTTCCGAGAAATAGGCGTGGTATCCCTGACGTGACACCCCGACAACGTGACAGAGATGGCTGACCATACCTTTCATTCCGTGCTTGATGATGACACTTTGAATCAACTCATATTTTTGTGATGCGCTTAATCCAGCTTTCCTCTCCCTTCCGCCAGGCGGATCTCCTTTAATAGTTCGACCTCGGCTTTTAACAGTTTGTTTTCGGCCTCGAGCTTCGCGTACCGTTCTTCCGTAGACAGTTCTTTATCTTTGCTGCGTCCTGAATTACCTGCTCGTGTATCGCGCAGACCCATTACCCCGTCTCTTTTATAAGACGCTAACCAGCGTTTCTTACAAGAGTTTATGCGCGAAGCACCCACAGCCTCGATATCAAATCCGCAGTCACGGAAGATTTCTACCGGAAACCGTCCATCAAGTGTCTGTGCCATAAAAAGTTCTTTGAACTCATCGGTATACGTGATCCCTTTCGGGCTCACGGACTTGACGTATTTATTTGTGCTCAACTCATTTATCTCTTTCGACGTAAACAGCTTCTTCGACATCTCAAATCCACTCCCGATATGATTTAGTTCAGTGTACACAAAAACCCTGAGCAATAGACTTTTTTTAGTGTCTATTACTCAGGGTACAGTTTA
>NZ_SJUY01000025.1:0-1282 GCF_004337175.1 Exiguobacterium sp. SH1S21
ATGGTCGGGAAGACAGGATTCGAACCTGCGACCCCTTGGTCCCAAACCAAGTGCTCTACCAAGCTGAGCTACTTCCCGTTATAAATGGTGCACCCTGAGAGATTCGAACTCCCGGCCTTTAGATTCGTAGTCTAACGCTCTATCCAGCTGAGCTAAGGGTGCATAAAATGCGGTCGAGAGGACTTGAACCTCCACGGTGTTAACCACCACTAGGCCCTCAACCTAGCGCGTCTACCGATTCCGCCACGACCGCGTATTAATGGAGCGGAAGACGGGATTCGAACCCGCGACCCCGACCTTGGCAAGGTCGTATTCTACCACTGAACTACTTCCGCAATATGAGTTTTGATTAGAGATGCGGGTGAAGGGACTCGAACCCCCACGTCAAGGACACTAGATCCTAAGTCTAGCGCGTCTACCAATTCCGCCACACCCGCATATAATATTCAAATATAACTATAAATTAATGAGAAATGGTGAGCCATGCAGGGCTCGAACCTGCGACCCTCTGATTAAAAGTCAGATGCTCTACCAACTGAGCTAATGGCTCATTAATTTAAAATGGGGCGACTGAAGGGAATTGAACCCTCGAATGCCGGAATCACAATCCGGTGCGTTAACCACTTCGCCACAATCGCCATGAAAAAATGGTGCCGGCGAAAGGATTTGAACCCTCGACCCTCTGATTACAAGTCAGATGCTCTACCAACTGAGCTACACCGGCAGGTGTAAATGGTGGCTTTGGACGGAATCGAACCGCCGACACAAGGATTTTCAGTCCTTTGCTCTACCAACTGAGCTACAAAGCCAACTTATTAAGTTTAAATTAAAAATGGCGGTCCCGACGGGATTCGAACCCGCGATCTTCTGCGTGACAGGCAGACATGTTAACCGCTACACCACGGGACCGTTTGTAAAACTATTTGTATCGACTCCACCTATTTTAAATGTCAATTAGGATAAAGTCAATAAGTTTTGTAAAAAAATAAAAAGCCTGGCAACGTCCTATCCTCACAGGGGGAGACCCCCAACTACTTTCGGCGCTGAAGCGCTTAACTTCCGTGTTCGGCATGGGAACGGGTGTGGCCGCTTCGCTATCGCCACCAGACAAGGGAATTGTTCCCTGAAAACTGAAGACTCATCAAGTTCAAACCGTTTCTAGATCAAAGCCTCGACCGATTAGTATCATTCAGCTCCACACGTCGCCGTGCTTCCACCCATGACCTATCTACCTCATCGTCTCTGAGGGGTCTTTCTTGATTGCTCAAAGGGAAATCTCATC
>NZ_SJUY01000026.1:0-1113 GCF_004337175.1 Exiguobacterium sp. SH1S21
CCGTCGACTTCCCCCCGAAGGGTTCCGTCGATTTCCTGCGCTCGACTTGCATGTATTAGGCACGCCGCCAGCGTTCGTCCTGAGCCAGGATCAAACTCTCCAAAGAATTTGATATAGCTCTTGAAAATGACAAAGCTTGCGCTTCAATCAAAACTTGTAAAACTTTTTTTGCCTCATCGTTCAGTTTTCAAAGTTCGTCAGTTAAAGAATTGGTGGAGCCTAGCGGGATCGAACCGCTGACCTCCTGCGTGCAAGGCAGGCGCTCTCCCAGCTGAGCTAAGGCCCCAAAAGTTATGATGGTCGGGAAGACAGGATTCGAACCTGCGACCCCTTGGTCCCAAACCAAGTGCTCTACCAAGCTGAGCTACTTCCCGTTATAAATGGTGCACCCTGAGAGATTCGAACTCCCGGCCTTTAGATTCGTAGTCTAACGCTCTATCCAGCTGAGCTAAGGGTGCGAGACGAATGATTCCCAATGGGATATATAGATGGTACCGAGGGCCGGACTTGAACCGGCACGAGGAAACCCTCGCAGGATTTTAAGTCCTGTGCGTCTACCAATTCCGCCACCCCGGCAAGGTATAATTAGTGCGGTAGACTTTTTTAAAAATGGTGTCGGCGAAAGGATTTGAACCCTCGACCCTCTGATTACAAGTCAGATGCTCTACCAACTGAGCTACACCGGCAGGTGTAAATGGTGGAGGATGACGGGATCGAACCGCCGACCCCCTGCTTGTAAGGCAGGTGCTCTCCCAGCTGAGCTAATCCTCCGATATGTATGCCTGGCAACGTCCTATCCTCACAGGGGGAGACCCCCAACTACTTTCGGCGCTGAAGCGCTTAACTTCCGTGTTCGGCATGGGAACGGGTGTGGCCGCTTCGCTATCGCCACCAGACATATATGAGATTAACATTATTTTTACATAATGTCAAACTTTTTTTGAAAGATTACTCTCTCAAAACTGAAGATTCATCAATACAAACCATTTCTAGATCAAAGCCTCGACCGATTAGTATCATTCAGCTCCACACGTCGCCGTGCTTCCACCCATGACCTATCTACCTCATCGTCTCTGAGGGGTCTTTCTTGATTGCTCAAAGGGAAATCTCATC
>NZ_SJUY01000027.1:0-1027 GCF_004337175.1 Exiguobacterium sp. SH1S21
GCCGAACGCTACTTGACGGGCAAAGACGGATGCACAACGTTAGGAAAAGAGTTCGGGGTGGACCGTAAGAAAGTCAGTCAATGGGCACTCCTCTATGAGCGCTGGGGCGAGACGATCTTCAATCCGTCCTATACAGCCCACTCGCCGGCGTTTAAACTAAGGGTACTAAACGATATGGCGGACAACGGGCTGTCCCTGATCGACGCGGCCCTGAAGTACAGGCTGTCCTCTCCCGGGATGATCTCCAACTGGCGATCCACATACGAACGGGAGGGGCCCGAGGGCCTGTCCGCCAAGCCGAAAGGACGTGCCCCGATGCCGAGACGGAAGAAGCAGGAGCCCAAAGAGATGACGGAGGTCGAGAAGCTCAAGGAACGGGTCGAGTTCCTCGAGATGGAGAACGCAGCGTTAAAAAAATTGAAAGCCTTGGTTCAAGAAGAGGAAGCGCGACGAACGGGATCAAGGCCCAAGTGATCGACGAGCTGCGGGCCACCTATCCTGTACCGGGGCTCCTTCAGGTGCTCGATATGGCTCGAAGCGTCTACTATTATTGGCGGACGCGCCTGACGGCCGATGACAAGTATGCGGACGTGAAGGAAGCGATCCGGACCCTCTTCCACGAACACGAAGGACGTTGTGGCTATCGGCGAATCCATGCGCTACTCGAGCGCCAAGGTTTCAGGCACGACCCGAAAACAGTGTTGCGTCTTATGGACGAGCTCGGTCTCAAGTGCCTCGTCCGCATGAAGAAATATCGTTCCTACAAGGGAGAGGTCGGAACGATCGCAGCGAACCTCCTCGAACGGGATTTCCAGGCCACAGGCCTAAACCAGAAGTGGGTGACCGATGTCACCGAGTTCCACCTTTTCGGGGAGAAACTCTATCTCTCACCGATGATGGACCTGGCAAACCGTGAAATCATCGCCTATACGATGTCAGATAAGCCTAAGTATCCATTCATCGGCGAGATGTTGGACCAAGCCATCGCGAGACTCGATAGCGATAGAAGGCCGATCCTCCATTCTGA
>NZ_SJUY01000028.1:0-467 GCF_004337175.1 Exiguobacterium sp. SH1S21
GCCGCCGAAGGTGGGACAGATGATTGGGGTGAAGTCGTAACAAGGTAGCCGTATCGGAAGGTGCGGCTGGATCACCTCCTTTCTAAGGAAAATGCCCATGTGGCATTGCCCATCGTTCAGTTTTGAGAGACCAAATCTCTCGACAAATCAAATTATGAGGGCCTATAGCTCAGCTGGTTAGAGCGCACGCCTGATAAGCGTGAGGTCGGTGGTTCGAGTCCACTTAGGCCCACCATTTTTTTGAGAATTCCCTTATATGGGGCCTTAGCTCAGCTGGGAGAGCGCCTGCCTTGCACGCAGGAGGTCAGCGGTTCGATCCCGCTAGGCTCCACTTTGTTCCTTGAAAACTGAAGATTCATCAAGACATCAAACCAAGAAAAATATGCATGGTCCGTTCGGACCGTGTGTCTTAGAAACGCTAGATCAAGGTAGAAAGGGCGTACGGTGGATGCCTTGGCACTAGGAGC
>NZ_SJUY01000029.1:0-454 GCF_004337175.1 Exiguobacterium sp. SH1S21
TAATCAACTAGTGTGTATTTGCCATTAAGATCAGAAACTGAACGGCACTCATAATGCAGATTAAACAAATCATAATAATACTTCTGAATCTGTCCACTAAACATATAAGTCATAATGAACACTTCATCGAATCCCTTAAAAGCTTCAATCGGAAATAGCCAGTACATAGCAACATTATTAAAAAGCATTAAGTTCCCCGCTTTAGCAACGTTACGAATATTTGTGAAATTTCCTTCCAAATAGGTTTCGTCATTCCAACTTACAAATCCATTTCCGTTAACTGTGATAATACTTTCACCTCTTTTATTTTTTGCGGATAAAAGAACTTTTAAGTCATCACTTGATAACTTCACTGGTTCTAATACATCCATGACTTCGTCTAAAATTAAGGTATAGCCTTGAAGCTGAATCAGAGTAATCAATTCTTTATCCATTCTCTGAAACAGTGCGTGTG